>NZ_JBFODT010000023.1:200217-243535 GCF_040908465.1 Aeromonas sp. R10-1 | reverse complement strand
ACCCCGCTGCCCGCCACGAAGTGCGGTGCATGGCCGTCCTTGATGGTGAGCGGCAAGTCGGTGGAGACCCTGTCCCCATCCTTGTCGGTCAGGGTGACGGTGAGCGGCAGGTCGAGGGATTCGCTGCCCTGGTGATCCAGCTCGGCCCCCAGGGTCACCTTGGCGGTGACGCTCCAGTTGCCGTTGCTCTCCACCAAATCCAGCTCGGCCCGCAGCACCTCGCGGCCGTCCGCGCTGGTCCCCACCAGCTCGCCGCTGGCATCCAGGGTGAAGGTAACCGGGCTGCCGTGGCTGCTGTACTTGCCATCCAGGCTCTGCTGAATGGCTGCGATATCGAACTTGAGGCTATCGGGCGCCAAGGCATCGGAACCGTGGTTCACGGTGAAGCTCATGTGGCTCACCACATCCTTCGCCCCCTGGTTCGCCTCCGTCATCTCGGTGCCGGTCACGGCGCTGATGACCGGATTGGCCCCGTCGCCGATGGCAACGCTCAGGGTGGAGGAGACTTTATCTCCGTCACTGTCGGTCAGGGTAAAGCCCGCCTTGAGTAGACTGTCTGCACTCCCCTGATCCAGCGGCTGGTTCAGGGTGAAGACGTAGTGACCGTTCTGATCCAGCGTCAACGTGAAGACGTTCTGGCCGTTGACGGTGCCGCTGATGCTGTTGCCGCTGATGGTGATGACCACGGGCTGGCCGCCGCTGGTGAGCCCCTGCAGGCCGGGCTGGCTGGCATCGAATGCGATGTTGACCAGAGGGTCGGCCCCGGCGGTGATGGCCAGATCCCCGGTGAGGGTCTGGGCTGCGCTCCAGTCGCTGTCCTCCACCAGGGTGAGGGAGACGGGGTCGACCTGGGGCAGCACGCCGTCGGTGATATGAATATTGAGGGTGCCAAGGTTGCTCTTGTCCCCGTCAAAGTCGGTGCCTTGCACCTGCAGCCCCAGATTGACGCTGTTGGTGCTGGCCGGTTGATCCAGCACGCCGTCGAGCACCACCTGGTACTTGCCATCCAGCCCCAGGGTCACGGTCAGAATGGTCTTGCCGCCCGCATCCAGCAGGGTGATGACGTTGCCGTTGACCTGATAGTGGGTCGGCTGGCCGCCGCTGGTGAGGCCATTCAGGCCGGGCTGGCTTGCCTCGAAGTTCAGCGACACCAGGCGGTCGCTCCCCACGCTCACCGGCAACTGGCCATCCAGGGTCTGGCCAGAGGCCCCTTCCTGCAAGGTGACCCCGCTATCGATGCCAAGGCGGGGATCCACACCGTCGCTGATGGAGACAACCAGGTCGGCGCGGGTCTCGTCGCCGTCTATCTCCTTGGCGGAAACGGTGAGCCCGAGGGAGAGCTGGTCGCTGCCCTGATGATCCAGAGGCCCATTGAGGGAGACGGTGACATTGCCGTCGATATCACTGCCATGTTGGCTGGCGGTCAGCTCGGCCTTCAGCACCTCGACCCGCTTGCCATTGCCATCCAGGTAATACCCCGTCAGCAGGCGATCGCCGGTGAATTCGAAGGTCAAGGCGTGGCCGTCGCTGCTGATGCCGCTGCCGTTGAGACGGGCCAGGGTTGCACTCTGATCCGCGAAGACGGCACTTGTTGCCACCAAGGGATCGGACTGATGGCCCACCACGAACTGGCTCTGTCCCACCACCGCCGCCGGATTGGTGAAATCATCCTCCGTGAGGCTGATGGGGGCGATGGTGAAGTCCGGCGGTGTGCTGTCCTCCAGGTTGACGGTGAGATTGGCGCTCACCCGATCCCCGTCGCTGTCGCGGTACTCCAGGGCAAAGGGCAGGCTCAGGCTATCCTGGCCGTGATCCAGGCTCTGGTTCCAGACGATGCGATAGCTGCCGTCGTTGGCCAGGGTCAGGGTGAAGACGGTCACGCCCCCCGCGCTGGCGGTGAGGGTCTGGCCGCTGACCTGGTAGGCGAGCGCCGTCCCGTGGCTGGTCAGGCCAAGCTGATTGAGGGCACCTTGATCGGCGGAAAAACTCACCTGCAGGTTGCCATCAAGCCCGGCACCGGTGTGCAGGGATCCGGTGGCACTCACCGGCCCCTTGGCGAGATCCGCCTCGGAGAGGGTCAGGGTATCGCTCTGACCAATGAGGGGAGCCCCGTCGATCACCCGGTTGCCCGCCAGATCCGTCACCTCGGCGCGTACCTCGTAGGGGCCCTGGATGCTGGAGAGATCCAGGCCTCCCAGTTGCCAGCGGCCGTCACTGCCCACCAGGGCACTGCCGCTGAAGAGGGTCTGGCCATTCTGGCCAACCAGGGTGATGGTCACCCGCTGCCCCGCCTCCACGTCCGTGGTACTGCCGCTCAGGGTGACCTTGTCATGGCCGAGGATGCTGTCGGTATCGAGATCGTCGATGTCGATGGCGGCACGGGTATCCACCGTCACCGTCAGGGTGTCGCTGGCCCGGTTGCCCGCGATGTCCACCGCATCGACGCGAAAATCATGGGCGCCATCGGCCAGGGTATCGGGGATCTGATATTGCCAGTTGCCGTTGCCATCCACGGTGAGCACGACCATCACCTTGCCTTCCAGGGTCAGGGTAACGGTAGCGCCAGGCTCCCCCTTCCCTTGCAGTAGCGGTGTGGTGTCGCGGGTCAGATCATCGGTCTGGCTGGTGCCGGTGTCGCTCTCGTCCGCCAAATCCAGGGTAATGGTGGTGATGGTGTCGAGCAGGGTCTGGCCGGTGTCGCTGGCCCGGTTGCCAGCCGCGTCCTGGGTATCGGCCTGGATGGTCAGGGGGCCGTCCACCAGTTTGCCGGTGACGTCGCCGAAGTTTGCCTCCCAGACGAAGCCGGGCAGCACCACTGTGGTGGTGGTCAGGCGGTTGCCATCCTGATCTATCAGGGTGACGGTGACGGTCTGGCCGACTTCCACATCCTCGACAAAGCCGCGGATGATGACGCCGGTCGCCTCGTCGGCATTGATGATGTTGTCGTCGGTCTGGGGCTCTGTGATGGTGATGGCGGCCAGCAGATCCTGATCTTCGGCATAGAGCAGCTCGTCGCCCGGCTGACGCGCCTCATGGCTGGTGTCAAATCCCGCCTCGGCCAGAGTCGCATCATTGATGCGATCCACCACCACGAAACCGCCGGCGCTGGAGCCGACCACGCCACCAGTGGTACCGGCCCCGGCGTTGCCCGCCGCCGTCTCTTCAAACAATTTGGTCGGGTCTGCCCCCTGACGGATCGCCTCCTGGAGGCTCGCCAGCTCGGCATCGGCACCGGCGGGCAGTGCCGCCTCGGGCCGGGCGGGCTCGGGGCGTTCGCTGCCCGCCTCCGCCAGCTCCACCTGTCCGTCGGATTCGGTGAGCAGGCGCATCCCGGGCTCCAGTTGCATGCCAGGGGTGGCACGGCGCAAAGAGCCGTCCGCATCCATCACAAACACGGCGCCCTCCACCTTGGCAATAAGAGTCGGTTTATCGATTCGCAGCTCGGCCATATATCCTCCAACGGGTAAACACAGACTTCCCAGCACATGAAGCGTAAAGGGAAAGTCTCCGTGACAGGCGGCTATTTTACCGTCAATCCCCCCCTATAACCCTTCGTCATTTTCGATAATATCGAAAGTAAATGCCGCCAACCGTCCTATTAAATTCAATAACACGCTACCAGGTCGCGAATATGCTGGAATAAAGCCCTTAATTTCTCTTTTATAAAAATAGATGGCTCTCTTGGCACCCATTTCTACGACAGCTTCTGTCACAGAGCCCCTTGACAGGGGCCATGGGGATGGAAAACCGAAGCCTCCCCCTCACCCCTTCGCAAGCTTAATATTGAATTTAAATTCAACATCAGCAGTTCATTCTCTCTCTTCAGGCGGTGTATCTCTCCGCCGCCTCTCGCCCTTCCCCCCCTAGCCAGCATGATGAACATCGTTTTTACCTATTTTCATCAAAAGAGAACGGGTGGAAATAACCCTCGGATGAGGTTCAATAATTCCACCTGGATCGCACTTTTGGCATCCCTCCATCCCCTCAATTGATCTAGCGCAACTCCCACGGGGATAAATGATTATCCATTTTACCCATTTGGTATTATTCCCCCGAGCAATTGCATAAACACCGATTTATATGCAGCCATAACAATGGATCGGCCTGCCATGCCCGTCGAAGATGAGCACAGATGTCCACACCAAGATGGAACGGTCAGGCCCGACATGGACTTTTTATCTGGGAGTGATGACCGTGGGTTCATATGACAAGCTATTTCGACCAGGGCTGGCGGCCCTGCTGCTGACCGTCCTGCTGGGTGCAGGCAGTCTGGCACAGGCAGACGACAGTGCCCCCAAAGGGAAGATTGAGGCGCGCAGCGAGCTGTTCGCCAAGGATCACGCCGATCAGTTCACCAGCTGGAAAGGCACCAGCGAGAGCCGCGAGCGCACCGACGCCCTGGCGGAAGATCCGCAGATGGTGGTGCTCTGGGCCGGCTACCCCTTCTCCAAGGATTACAACAAGCCGCGCGGCCACTTCTATGCGCTGACCGACGTGCGGGAAACCCTGCGTACCGGCGCCCCCAAGACCGCCGAAGACGGTCCGCTGCCCATGGCCTGCTGGAGCTGCAAAGGCCCGGACGTGGCCCGCGTCATCGACGAGAAGGGTGAGGATGGCTACTTCAAGGGGATGTGGGCAAAAGGCGGACCGGAAATCGTCAACACCATCGGCTGCGCCGACTGCCACGACACCGCCTCGAAAGAGTTCAAGGAGGGCAAGCCCGCCCTGCACCTCTCCCGTCCCTATGCCGACCGGGCCATGACCGCCATCGGCAAGCCGTTCAAGGAGCAGGGACGCTTCGATCAGCAGTCTCAGGTGTGCGGCCAGTGCCACGTGGAGTACTACTTCAGCGGCCCCACCAAGGCGGTGAAATTCCCCTGGGACAAGGGCACCACAGTTGAGCAGATGGAGCAGTATTACGATGAAATCGGCTTTGCCGACTGGACCCATGCCCTCTCCAAAACCCCCATGCTCAAAGCCCAGCACCCCGAGTACGAGACCTGGCGCGCCGGCATTCACGGCCAGAACAACGTCGCCTGCGTCGACTGCCACATGCCCAAGGTGCAGAACGAGCAGGGCAAGGTCTACACCGATCACAAGGTAGGCAACCCCTTCGATCGCTTCGATCAGACCTGCCGCAACTGCCACACCCAGAGCAAAGAGATGCTGCAAGGGGTGGTCAAGCAACGCAAGGATGCCGTCACCGAGATCAAACTCAAAGTCGAGAAGCAGCTGGTGCACGCCCACTTTGAAGCCAAGGCCGCCTGGGATGCCGGCGCCACCGAAGCCGAGATGAAGGACATTCTGCAGGACATCCGTCACGCCCAATGGCGCTGGGACTTCTCCATCGCCTCCCACGGGGTGCAGATGCACGCCCCGGAAGTGGCGCTGCGCATGCTGGGAACCGCCCTGGACAAGGCCGCCGACGCCCGCACCAAGCTGGCACGCCTGCTGGCCGCCAAGGGGATCAGCCACGAGATCGCCATTCCTGACATCTCCAGCAAGGAGAAGGCCCAGGCCGCTCTTGGCATGGACATGAAGCAGATGAACAGCGACAAGGCCCAGTTCCTCAAGACCACAGTCCCCGCCTGGGATGCCGAGGCCAAAGCGGCCGGACGGCTCGCACAATGACGAGGCATGCGGGCCCGCAGTGTCGGGCCCGCAGCCGGATGGAGGCTTCCTATGGGTGATTTAACGATGGATTTCTTACGACTGATGCTGATGGCAGCCATGCTGCTCACCAGCCTGCAGGGCCAGGCGGCCGATGCGGCAACCGCCCCGGCACCGACTACACATGAAGTGGAATTTCTGCGCAGTGCCGACAAGGCTTGCACCGACTGCCACAAGGAGCAGGTCGAAGGCATGCACGGCAAGCACGGCCAGGCGACCAACCCCAACAACCTGGCGCCGGTAACCTGCACCAACTGCCACGGTCAACCCTCCCCCCAACACCGGGAAGGGGTCAAGGACGTGATGCGCTTTAGCGACAGCTTCAATAACAAACAGAGCACCGAGCGCTACCCCATCGCCGAGCAGAACGGGGTCTGCATGAGCTGTCACGAGCCCAAAGTGCTGCGCGAGGCGCTCTGGGCCCACGACGTGCACGCCACCAAGCTCACCTGCACCAGCTGCCACCAGCTGCACCCGGCCAAGGAGCCCATGGTGGCTATTCCGGAGAAGTCCCGCATCAAGCTCTGCGTCGACTGCCACAGCAAGCAGCATGAGGCCGTCAAGGCGGCCAAGGCGAACACCACCTCGGGCAAGGAGGCACCATGAGCTGCTCTCGCCGTCACTTCATGGCGGGGATGAGCGCGGGGGCACTCATCATGATGACGGGGGCTGCTCGTGCCAACACCCGCTCCCTTGCCACCCCCCTCGCCCACAGCCAGACCATCGACGGGGTACGCTTTGGCATGCTCCACGACGAGACGGCCTGCATCGGCTGTACCGCCTGCATGGATGCCTGCCGGGAGGTGAATCAGTTGCCAGAGGGGGTCTCGCGCCTCGAGATCATCCGCTCCGGCCCCATCGGTGAATTCCCCGATGCCGAGTACCACTTCTTTCGCAAGTCCTGCCAGCACTGCGACAACGCCCCCTGCGTGCACGTCTGCCCCACCGGTGCCTCCCATATTCGCAAGGAGGATGGCATCGTCGACGTCAACCCGGATCTCTGCGTCGGCTGCATGTACTGTCTGGCCGCTTGCCCCTATCAGGTGCGCTTTATCAACCCTGTGACCAAGGTGGCCGACAAGTGCGACTTTTGCCGCAAGACCAACTTGGCGGCGGGCAAGGAGCCAGCCTGCGTGGAATCCTGTCCCACCAAAGCGCTGGTGTTCGGCAATCTGGATGACCCGGACAGCCCCATCGCCAAACGGCTGGTAAAGGAGACCACCTATCGCTACAAGCAGGCACTCGGCACCTCGCCCAAGATGTATCGCGTGCCCAAAGGGGAGATAAAGTCATGACGATGCAAGAGGCGTTTCACTTCCCTTCCCTCGTGTGGGGATTTGTCCGATCGCCATCTACCGCAGTAACAGAAGGAGGAATGGATCATGTTGCATGACGCATTTCACTTCTCCTCGCTGGTGTGGGACTGGCCGATCGCCATCTATCTCTTTCTGCTCGGCATCTCCGCCGGGGCCACCACCCTCTCGGTGCTGCTGCGCCGCAAGGGAGCCGGCAGCGAGAGCGGCATCATCAAGGCGACTGCCATTCTGGCGCCGGTGAGCGTGGTGCTGGGGTTACTGATCCTCATCTTCCACCTGGCCCGTCCCTGGACCTTCTGGAAGCTGATGTTCCACTACCAGTTCGACTCCGTGATGTCGATGGGGGTCATGCTGTTCCAGGTCTACATGGCGGTGCTGTTCGCCTGGCTGGCGGTGGTGTTTCGCTCCGAGATCGAGACATTGCGCCGTCACCTGCTGCAAGAGAAGTTCGCCTTTGTGGATGATCTCATCGCTTGGCTTGCCCGCATCGAGCGGCTGCTGGCGCCGCTCTTGCTGCTGCTTGCCGTGCTCTTGGGGGCCTACACCGGATTTCTGCTGTCGGCGCTCAAGACCTATCCGCTCTTGAACAACCCGGTGCTGCCGGTGCTGTTCCTCATCTCCGGCGTCAGCTCCGGCATCGCTTCCACCATCTTGCTGGCGGTCACCCTGTTCAAGGAGAACCATCACAGCCAGGGGGTGAGCTTTGTCCACCGCTTCGAGCGGCCAGTGCTGGCGGTGGAGGTGTTGCTGCTGGTCTGCTTCTTTACCGGCCTCTACTTCGGTGGCGGCCAGAAGGAGGCAGCCATGTGGGCCGCCATCGGCAGCGGCTTCTGGGCTCAGGTGTTCTGGCTCGGGGTGGTGGGCATCGGCATGCTGCTGCCCCAGTTGCTGGCCCTGCTGGCTCCCGCACCGCTGCGGGCCAAAAACGGCTATCTGGTGCTGGTCTGCAGCCTGACCCTGGTGGGGATCCTGTTGCTGCGCTACTTCGTGCTTTATGCCGGCCAGATGACGGTAGTTTAAAAACCGGTTCACGCTCCTGTTGCGAGGCCGTGATCAAGGCTCATGTGCTGCTCGGAATCCTCATGTATTAACATACACTCCGGTTCCTGCGCTGCTCTTTACCTTGCTGACGACCTCTCACGACGGATCGTGAATCGGTTATTGAAAGCTGGGGATAAGCGCCAGCCGCCCTTCGGGAGACTGGCGCTTATTTGTTGCGATGAGTTGTTGCGATTGATTGTTGCCAGAAATGTGGATGTTATCCCCCAGCGCCGGTACGGCAGCAGACGCTGCGGCATAACATAGACGAATGATTGACTGGAGGTTGTGTGCTGGCGGAGCTCGGCTATCTCTCACTGTTGCTGGCGACCGGGCTCGCCCTGCTGCAAGGGCTGCTGCCCTGGCTGGGACTGCGGCTCGCCTCACGCCCGCTGCTGGGCTGCGCATCACCGCTGGCCCTCCTGGTCGCGCTCCTGCTCGGGGCCGCCCTGCTGCTGCTCGCCAGCTGTTTTGGCTTCGATGACTTCACCCTGGTCTATGTGGCCCAGCACGCCAACAGCGCCCTGCCTCTTGGCTTCAAGCTGGCAGCCGTGTGGGGCGGCCACGAGGGCTCCATGCTGTTCTTTGTCTTTGCGCTGGGGCTGTGGGGCGCCCTGGTGGCCCTTTGCTCCAGGCGGGTCGATCCGCTGATCCGCACCCGGGTATTGGCCATCATGGGGCTGATCGTCGGGCTGTTCGGCCTCTATACCCTGATCTTCTCCAGCCCGTTTGACCGCCAGTTCCCGGGGCCGCTGGAGGGGCGCGATCTCAACCCCATGCTGCAGGATATCGGCCTCATCATCCACCCGCCCCTGCTCTATCTCGGTTACGTCGGCTTTGCGGTCAACTTCGCCTTCGCCATGGCGGCGCTGCACTCCGGTCGGCTCGATGGCGCCGTGGCCCACTGGAGCCGCCCCTGGGCGCTCGGATCCTGGGTGTTTCTCACCGCCGGCATCGTGCTGGGCTCCTGGTGGGCCTATTACGAGCTCGGCTGGGGGGGCTGGTGGTTCTGGGATCCGGTGGAAAATGCCTCCCTCTTACCCTGGCTGCTCGGCACCGCCCTGCTGCACGCCCTGGTGGTGTGCGAGAAGCGCGGCGCTTACGGCCACGCCGTGCTGCTGCTTTCCATCTTTACTTTCTCGCTGAGCCTGCTCGGCACCTTCGTGGTGCGCTCCGGGGTGCTCACCTCGGTGCACGCCTTTGCGGTGGACCCCAGCCGCGGCCTCACCCTCTTGTTGTTGCTCGGCTTGCTATTGACCTGCGCCCTCACCCTGTTTGCCCTGCGGGCGGACATTCGCGCCCCCTATGCCCGCTTTGGCTTGCTGTCAAAAGAGGGGCTGCTCGGCGCCGCCATCCTGCTGCTTTGCGTGGCCTGCGCCAGCGTGCTGCTCGGCACCTTCTACCCCATGGTGTTCCAGTCGCTCCATCTGGGCTCACTCTCGGTGGGCGCCCCCTATTTCAATACCATCTTCGTGCCGCTGGCCCTCTGCCTGATGGCGCTGATGACCCAGCTGCCGCGCCTGCGCTGGCAGCATCTGGCAGCCCAGCGCCGCATCAGGGTGCTGCTCCCATGCCTGCTCGGCCTGCTGGGGGGTACCTTGCTGAGCCTCGCCTATCCAGAGCCGCTGCGGGCAAGCTGGCTCGGGCTTGCGGCCAACGTGCTGAGCCTCTGGCTGATGGCCAGCCTGCTGCTCCCGCTCTTGCAACCGGTCGCCCTGCGCGAGCTCACCCTCAATCGGCTTGGCAGCCTGCTGGCCCACCTCGGGGTGGCGGTGTGCGCCCTCGGCATTGCGCAGGTGAGTCACCACAGTCAGGAGGGGGGCGCCGTGCTCGCCGCAGGCCAACCCTATCGGCTCGGCGCCTTCGAGTTTCGCTATGAGGGGAGCGAGCCGATCATCGGCCCCAACTACACCGCCGAGCACATCACGCTCAGCGTGCACAAGGACGGTAAAGAGGTGGCGCGGCTGACGCCGGAGCGGCGTCACTACAGCGTGCGCACCATGAACATGAACGAACCCGGCATTGCGTGGGGAATGCTCGGCGATCTCTACGTGGTGCTTGGCGAGAAGATGGGGCCCGGCGCCTATGCCATGCGGCTGCACTACAAGCCGCTGGTGCGCTGGATCTGGCTCGGCGGCCTGTTGATGATGGCGGGCGGCGCCCTGCGCCTGCTCGCCCGCCGGCCGCTGCTGGCTAACCATCCTGCGGCAGCGGCCGCCCCCTACCCTCGGCTTGAACAGGAGTCCTTATGAACGCCCGTCTGCTCCTGTTCATGCCGCTCGTGCTCACCCTGGGGCTCGGTGCTCTGCTCTGGCTCGGCCTTGGCAACAACCCCTACAGCCAGGATGAGGCCGTCGCCGGGCGCTCCCTGCCCGCCTGGCAGAGTGCCGATCTGTTTGGCGGCGCCCCCATCCACACCGAGGCGCTCAAGGGGGAGCCCTTCGTGCTCAACGTCTGGGCCAGCTGGTGCCCCAACTGCCGCGCCGAGCATCCGCTGCTGGGTGAGCTGGCTAGCGCCGTGCCCCTCTACGGCCTCAACTACCGGGACAAGGGGGATGCCGCCCGCGCCTGGCTTGCCCAGGCGGGCAACCCCTATCGCGCCGTGCTGGCCGACCCCGACGGCCGACTCGCACTGGAGCTCGGCGTCTTCGGCACGCCGGAGACCTATCTCTTTGCCGGCGACGGCACCCTGCTGACCCGCCACACGGGTGAGCTCACACGGGAAGTCTGGCAACGCCAGTTTGCCCCCCTGCTTGCAAAGGCCCGCAGCAACACCGCTCGCCAGCCCGAAGTGGAAAGAGCAGTGGAGAGAGAAGTAGAGAGACAAGTGCGGGAGAGCAAGCCATGAGCCGTCTCGGCCACGCCCTGATCGCGCCGCTCTTGCTGGCCTTGAGCCTCGGGGCCCTTGCCAGCGGGGTCGACACCTATGAGTTTCGCCACCCCGAGCGGCAGACCCGCGCTCAGGAACTGGCCCGCGCCCTGCGCTGCCCCCAGTGTCAGAACCAGAACCTGGTGGAGTCCAACTCCCCCATCGCCCGGGATCTGCGGCTCGAGGTCTACCGCTGGGTGGACGAGGGGCAGTCTGATGAGCAGGTGATCGCTCGCATGACGGAGCGCTTCGGCGATTTCGTGCGCTACGATCCTCCCTTCAAGCGCAGCACGGCCCTGCTGTGGGGCGGCCCCGCCCTCTTGCTGTTGCTGGCCCTCAGTCGCCTGCGCAGGAGCCTGCATCGCCGGCAACCGGCGCGGGTGCCGCTTATCGGCGACAGAGCCGAGGGGGCGCTCGCCCACGACCCCAGGGCCGAGCTGAACCGGCTGATCATGGCCGAGCAGCAGGCAGGGCTTGCCCCCCACAGCCGCCTCTACCGGGAGCTGGAACTGGCCCGCCTCGCCAACGCCACCCCACCTGCCGAGCAGGCCCTGCGCGAGCGGCTGGTAAGAGATCGCACCGCTCGTCCGCAGCTCTGGCTGCGCACCTGGATACTGCTTGGGGGCCTGCTACTGGCGCTGATGGTCGGTATTTATGCCGGCACCGGCCGCTATCAGGCGTGGCAGGCTTATCAGTCACGCCCCGATCCGCTGGCGGGATTGAGCCCGCGGGATCTGCAGGACAAGGAGCTGGGCGCCCTGCACCAGCGTCTGCAAGCCAACCCTGCCGATCTCGACGGCTGGGCGGCGCTCGGCCAGCTCTATCTCTATCGGGACGAGTACGCCAACGCCCTGCTCGCCTACCAGCGCCTCGCTCTGCAAGAAGGGGGGGCCAGTGCGGCGACCCAGGCCGCCCAGGCGACTGTGCTCTACTACCAGGCGGGCCAGCAGCTGACTCCCGAGGCAACCCGCCTGCTGGAGAGCGCCCTCAAGCAGGACAAGGGCGAGGTGAGCGCCCTGATGCTGCTCGCCTCCGATCACTTCCTGCACGGTCGCTACAGCCAGGCCATCGCCCTCTGGCAGCAATTGCTGGACGAGGAGCGCCCCCGCATCAATCGGGCCGCGCTGATCGAGGCCATTCAGACCGCGCGGATGATGGGAGGATGACGCGGGGCAAAACGGCGATAATGCAGCGGACCATCTTCCCTGCCGGGCGCCGTTTTTATCGCCATGGTCGCCATTAACGACCCCTTCATCATCCCAAGGCACCGAAAGGTGCAAAAAGAGTCGTCATCCCGCCCCTCGCCAGCATATAGTGCGCCCCCGTAGTGGCGTGTCTGCCATGGCCTGACAGGCCTCTATGACTCCCTTTTGCGGGCCCGATAGCCCCGATGCGGGGGATTTCAAGGTGCGCCAACCCATAAAATGGAAATATCCGGCCACCAGACGTTGTGAAGCGTCAATTACCGTCATATAACTTAGCCAAATGTCCCTGTGAGTCGTAGTAGAGTCAAACCATGAACCTTCGTCCTTTTCTTCCCTTGCTGCTCGGCGCCTTCCTCCTTCCCGCCAGCATGGAAAGCGCCCATGCCAACCCGTTTTCTGCGACCTCTTCTTCCACCAACAGCCTGCTCGAACCCCGCAGCAACCTTCCGCTGAGATCCGATGCCTACGTGGTCGTCAACCCGAAAACCGGCGAGACACTGGCAGAGCGCAACGCCAACCGGGTGATGTCCATCGCCTCCATCACCAAGCTGATGACAGCGCTGGTGGTACTGGATGGCAATCAGCGCCTCAACGAGACCCTCACCGTCACCATGGATGACGTGGACAGACTCAAGGGCACGGGGTCGCGCCTCGCGGTGGGCTCGCGTCTGAGTCGCGCCGACATGCTGCACATCGCACTGATGTCCTCTGAAAACCGCGCCGCCTCCGCCTTGGGACGACACTACCCGGGTGGCCGCAAAGCCTTTATCGAGGCAATGAATGCCAAGGCCCGCATGCTCGGCATGTGGAGCACCCATTTCGCCGATAGCACCGGGCTCAACCCCCGCAACGTCTCCACCGCACACGATCTCGCCAAACTGGCTGCTGCCGCATCCACCTACCCGCTGATCCGCCAGTACACAGCCTCCGAGCAGCGTCTGGTACGCAACGGCAAGCGCCAGCTGCACTACCTCAACTCCAACCGCCTGGTACGGGAAGGAAGCTGGCCCATTCTGGTCTCCAAGACCGGTTATATCCGCGAGGCGGGGCGCTGCCTGGTGATGGGAACCCGGGTCAACAACGAGCCCGTGGTCATGGTACTGCTTCACGCCAACACCACGGATGAACGGGTCGCCGATGCCAGAAAGATCAAGAGCTGGCTGGAAACCTCGGGCCGCATGACCCTGACGGCGCAGTCCACTCCCCAGCCCAGGCTCTTCAGCAGCCAGTAACGGCTACGAGAACAAGGGCCCCCGAACCGGCAGGTGCGGGGGCCTTTTTCATGAGTGGCAATCACCCCCTATTGCCTCTTTCTGCTCCCCCAGTGATCCCGACCGTATGGTGCTTCGTTAAGGAGGCAGAGAGAAACCAAGGGCATCAACAGGGCCGCCACATGCACCTCAAACCCCATCTACCCGAGAAGATCTGTCCCGTCTGCCTGCGTCCTTTTGCCTGGCGGCGCAAGTGGGCCCGCTGCTGGCAGGAAGTGCGCTATTGCAGCGAACGCTGCCGTCGTCGGAAGGAGCACCCCTGATGGAGCTACGCCTCATTCTCGGGGATCAACTGAACGCAGGTCACAGCTGGTTTCGCACGCCGGATCCCGCTGTCTGCTACCTGATGGCGGAGCTGCGTCAGGAGACGGACTACTGCCGCCACCATCGCCAGAAGGTGCTCGCCTTCTTTGCCGCCATGCGCGCCTTCGCCGCCGCCCTCACCAAAGCGGGCCACCGGGTCTGCTACCTGACTCTCGATGAGAGCGCCCCCTGGCCCGATTTGCCGAGCTTGCTGGCGGCCCAGCTAGAAGCGCATCAGGCCGATCGCTTCGCCTGGCAGAGCCCGGACGAGTGGCGCCTTGCAAGCCAGCTGACCCAGTTGGCCTCAGGCCTTGCCATCCCGACCGCTGAGGTGGACAGCGAACATTTTCTCACCCCCCGCGATGGCTGGCGACGCTACCCTCACAGCCGGATGGAGTTCTTCTACCGCGCCCTGCGAAAGCAGTACCGGGTGTTGCTCGATGAGCGCGGCCAACCCCTTGGGGGGCGCTGGAACTTCGATGCCGAGAATCGCGCCAAATTGCCGGCGAGCCAACCCATCCCGGCGCCCCTCACCTTTGCCAACGAGGTGAGCGACATCGATGCCATGCTGACCCGCCACGGCGTCGCCACCATTGGCACAGCCGATGCGGGAGCCCTGCCCTGGCCCGTCACCCGGCGCCAGAGCCGCGCACTGCTGGAGCACTTCCTTGCACACTGCCTGCCCCACTTCGGCCGCTATCAGGACGCCCTGAGCGAGCGGGGCTGGAGCCTGTTCCACAGCCGCTTGTCGTTTTCCATGAACAGCAAGATGCTCCATCCCCTCGAGGTGATCCGCGCTGCGCAAGCTCACTGGCAGGCCAATCAGGCCACCATTTCCCTGGCGCAGGTGGAGGGGTTCATCCGCCAGATCCTCGGCTGGCGCGAGTTTGTCCGCGCCCTCTACTGGGAAAAGATGCCCGAGTATCGGCGCACCAACTTTCTCGGGGCCGAGCGACCACTGCCCGGTTTTTTCTGGAATGGAGAAACCAGCATGGCCTGCGTGCGTCACGCCATTCGACAGTCTCTGGAGCACGCCTATGCCCACCATATCCAGCGGCTGATGGTGACCGGCAACTTCGCCCTGCTGGCGGGGATCCACCCTGACGAGGTGGATGCCTGGTATCTGGGTATCTATGTGGATGCCATCGAGTGGGTGGAGCTGCCCAACACCCGCGGCATGAGCCAGTTTGCCGATGGCGGTCTGATGGGCAGCAAGCCCTACGCCAGCAGCGGCGCCTATCTCGAGCGGATGGGCCACTACTGCAAGGGGTGTCAGTATCAGGTGAAGGCCCGCAGCGGGCCGGACAGCTGCCCCTTCAACAGCCTCTATTGGCACTTTCTCTGGCGCAACCGGGACAAACTTGGCAACAACCCTCGCCTCGCCCTGCCCTATGCCAACTGGGATGGCCAAACCACAGAACAGCAGCAAGCCATCCTGACGACGGCAGAGCATCATCTGCTCCACCTGGAGCGGCTCTGAATCGACCGGATTTCATGCCAGAAAGTGAGAAAATGACAACATTGAGAGCCAGTTAACAAAATGTGAATAGCGATAACCACCAATGACATCGACACCAGTTGAATATCCTGTGGCGGCTGATTAAGGTGGAGGCCCCAGTCAAGGAGAGACAAGATGGACATAGTGGTACTCGGTGGTGGCGTGGTCGGTGTGACCAGCGCCTGGTATCTGGCCAAGGCCGGTCACAAAGTGACCCTGCTGGAGCGGCGTGACGGGGTGGCCCTTGAAACCAGCCATGCCAACGCGGGTCAGATCTCCCCGGGTTATGCTTCCCCCTGGGCTGCCCCCGGCATTCCCCTCAAGGCCGCCAAATGGCTGCTGCAAAAGCACGCCCCCTTCACGGTGCGGCCCACCTCGGACCCCTTCCAGCTGCGCTGGATGCTGAAGATGTTCGCCAACTGCACGCCGGCGGCCTATGCGGTCAACAAGGGGCGCATGGTACGGCTGGCCGAGTACAGCCGCGACTGCATGAAGCAGTTGCGGGGCGAGCTGGCGCTCGACTACGAAGGGCGCCAGCTCGGCACCCTGCAACTGTTTCGCAGTCAGGCCCAGCTCGATGCCAGCCAGCGCGACATTACCGTGCTCGAGGAGTACGGCGTCCCCTATCAGTCTCTGAATGCCGACGGCTGCGAGGAGGTCGAGCCCGCCCTGGCAAGGGTGCGTGGCAAGGTGGTGGGGGGCCTGCGCCTGCCGGGAGATGAAACCGGTGACTGTTTCCGCTTCACCCAGGCCCTGGCGGACGAGGCGCGCAAGCTCGGGGTGAGCTTCGTCTTCAACTGCGCCATCGACGAGGTCGAGATCGCAAAGGGATGCGCCGTGGCGGTCCGTGCCGGCGAGCAGCGCTTCCAGGCCGACGCCATCGTCTGTGCCCTCGGCAGTTATGGCACCGGCTTCCTGCGCCCCCTCGGAATTGAGCTCCCCGTCTACCCGGTCAAGGGCTACTCCCTCACCCTGCCGATGACGAATGCCGAGGGTGCCCCGCGCAGCACTGTGCTGGACGAGACCTACAAGGTCGCCATCACCCGCTTCGACGAACGGATCCGGGTGGGCGGCATGGCCGAACTCTCGGGCTTCAACCTGGCGCTCAACCCCAGACGCCACGATACCCTGGCCATGGTGGTGAGGGATCTCTTCCCCCAGGGGGGAAATCTGGAGCAGGCCACCTTCTGGACCGGGCTACGCCCCATGACGCCGGACGGCACGCCCCTGGTCGGCCCAAGCCCCATCCCCGGGCTCTGGCTCAATACCGGCCACGGTACCCTTGGCTGGACCATGGCGGCAGGATCGGGCCAGTTGCTCAGCGATCTCATCTCGGGCAATACCCCGGATATCAGCGACGAGGGGCTCACCCTGGCCCGCTACGGCTGACCCGCCGCGCCCAGGACAAGAGAGGGAGTGCCTGGCACTCCCTCTCTTTATTCGCCCCCCTTCTATTCGCTCCTCTTCGCAGGGGTCTGGCAACCCGGCGCCAGCCCCGGCATCGACTGCCAGACCCGGGCGGGATCCGCCTCCTCGATGGCCGCCATCATCAGCTGCTCGCTCCAGCGTCTATGGAGTTGCCACAGCGCGCTGCCCGCCTCCCCCTGCCCCTTGGTGCACTGCTTGGCCACGTCCGCAGTCCGATAGAAGTAGCGCACCAGGGTGGTGAGCTCGGGCTCGGGCCAGCGACAGCCAAAGTGGCGCAGCCGCTCGGACCAGAACGCAATCTGGCGCACCTCGTGCTCCTGCTCGACCCCGTGCAGGGCGGGGATGAGATCCATCGCCTGCCACAGTGCCCCATACCCGACGAAGCGCTCATCCAGCGCCTCCAGCGCCTGATCCAGCAGCAGCAGGGTCTGGGGCCAGTTGTCGGCCTGCTCGCGGATGCGCTCCTGCGCCTCGCACACCGCCGCCAGCCAGTCCATGGCCAGCCGGCAGATAATGGCCTCCTTGTTGGGGTAGAGGTGGTAGAGCGACTTGATGCCCACCCCGGCGCGGGCGGCGATGGCATTGGTGTTGAGGGCCGCAAACCCCTGCTCCTGCAACAGGGCCAGGGTGGCCTGCTCGATGCGGCACGCCACCTCCTGGCTGCGCAGTTGCCTGGGTTGGCGCCGCATGCAAAGTTCGGCCGGCAGCACGTGTTGTGACATTTTCTTCCCCCGATGCGGTATCCGCCCCCAAGGGGCGACTGGTGTTCATAACTACATGATGAGACAAGGTAAACACAAGTCAAAAAAAGCGCAGTAATAACTGGCATTTTTCAGAATAGCTGCAATAACCATAGGTGCTCATATCTGCAGTAAGAACTGCAATTAACCCAAGGAGAGCGCGCTATGGATAGCAAACACCCCAATCTCAGGCTGGGCACCATCGCCCTGCTGCTAGGTGGCCTGCTCGGCTGCCAGCAAGACAGCAGTGAGCCATCCCTCGGCAACACCCTCTATCTCAACGGCAAGATCCACACCCAGGATGGGCAACGCAGCCAGGCCGAGGCCATGGTGGTGCAAGGGGGCAAGTTCACTTACGTGGGCACTCGCGAAGGGGCCGAGGCCTTGAAAAACAGTGCGACCCAGGTGGTGGATCTGCAAGGCAAAATGGTGCTGCCGGGCCTGCACGACAACCACATCCATCTGCTAGGCACCGTGGCGCTGGACATGTGCGATCTGGACGGCCAGAGCGTCAACCTGGATCAGCTGGCGGCCAAGATCGGCGAGTGCCTGCCCCGCTACGCCCCGGCTCCCGGGGAGTGGCTGGTGGTCAACCAGTGGTCGCCCTATGACGGCAACACCCCCACCGCCACCCATGCCACCCTGCTGGCGGCCCTGGATGCGGCGGCGCCGAACAACCCCGTGATGCTGGCCGGGGTCGACGGCCATGCCGGCGGCTACAACTCCCAGGCCCTGGCGCAGGCACAGGACGAAGACGGCAATGTGGTCGGCTTCAATGCCACCACCCTGGCTCCGGGCGGCGTGTTCGAGGCCTTCATCCCCTATGTGGATCTCGCAACCGGCGTGGTCCGGGACGCGGCCCGCAGCGCCATTGCGGTCCCCGACACCGGGGTGCTGAGCGCGGAGGGTGAACAGGCAGCGGCCCAGTATGACAAGATACTCCCCGCCATCTCGACGCTGATGGCGTCGCGCGGCATCACGGGGGTGCAGGATGCCTGCGCCAACGACTTCATCCGGGGTCGGCTGCTCAAGATGCAGGACCAGGATCTGCTGCACATGCGCGTCACCGCCGCCACCTGCTTCAACCAGGATGACTACAGCGGCAAGCTGGACATCGACGGGCACCTGGCCAAGGCGAACCAAGTGCGCGACGCCTTCGCAGGCAACCCCCTCATCAAGGCCGATGCGGTCAAGATCTTCCTCGACGGCGTGCTGGAGGGGGATCCCTTCACCAGCCCCCCCTTCCTGCCCAATGCCGGCATGCTGGAGAATTACCAGCATCCCCATCTGGCCCTGGATCCCGCCAGCGGCGAGGTGAGCATCACCGCCGACAGCGAGGATGCGGGCAGCAACGGCATCGTCAACTACAAGGAGGCGGATCTGACGCGCTACGTCACGGCGCTGGATGGGGCCGGGTTTGGCATCCACATGCACAGCATCGGCGATCGCAGTACCCGGGTGGCCCTCGATGCCCTGGAGGCGGCCCGCGCCAGCAACGGCAACAGCGGCATTCCCCACACCCTGGCCCACCTGCAGGTAGTGCACCCGGACGATCAGCAGCGCCTCGGCGAGCTGGGTCTCTACCTCACCTTCACCTATGCCTGGACCACGCCCCAGCTTGCCTATGACATGCTGGTCAGCCCCTTCATCCAGCCAACCAAGGCAGGGCAGTCCCTGAGCGAGGCCATCTACGATCCCATGGGCTATCTTCATGACGCCCTCTACCCGGTCGAGCGTTCGCGCCAGGCTGGCGCCGTGCTGGTGGCGGGCAGCGACGCCCCGGTGGACAGCCGGGACCCGCGTCCGTTCGAGAACATGGCCGCCGGCATCGTGAAGGCGGCAGGCAGCGGCGACGGCTTTAGGGCCAGTCAGCGCACTTCGCTGGCCGAGATGCTGGCCGCCTACACCATCAACGGCGCCAGGGCGGTGCGTCAGGGCGACATCACCGGCTCCATCGAGGCGGGCAAGTCGGCGGACTTCATCGTGCTGGACAGGGACCTGTTCGCCCTGGTCAAGGCCGGCACCCCGGAGCAGATCGCCGATACCCAGGTCGAGCAGACGGTCTTCATGGGGGAGACCGTCTATCCCAGACCCTGAATGACACGGGCCCCGCAAGGGGCCCGTTTCTTATGGCTCATTCTTATTGCTCACAGGCGTCTCCCCCTCCACCAGCCCCGGTTGCAGGGCCAGCGTGAAGAGCGCCGCCACCATGTCGGACTGGGTGATGATGCCCACCAGCTGCTCCCCTTCCACCACCGGCATGTGGTGCAGCCCCCCGTCGGAGAAGGCATCCACCAGATCGTAGAGAGGCTGGTAGCGCCGCGCCGTCTGCACCTCCCGGGTCATCAGATCTGCCACCTGCTGCTGCTCGAGGGCCTCCTTCGCCCTCGGCTGGTGACCCGCCCGGTCGATCATCAGGTCGTGCAGGGTGATGATGCCGACCAGCCTCTCCCCCTCATCCACCACCGGCAGCGCCTTGATCTGGTGGTGGGAGAGCAGATGCCACGCCTCCATGGCAAGCGCCTGTGGCGTCGTCACGACGAGATCCCGCGACATCACATCCTGGCACCGTACCGTCCCCACCCGCTCGCGCAGGGCGTGCAACTGGGCCTCCTGCAGCAGCTCTTGCAGATCCTGGCGGCTGATGTCCAGCAGTTCCCCGTGCTTTTGCAGGGCAAAGTCGATGTCCTGGGTGGCGAGTCGGGCACTCGGCTGGGGATCCGCCGTCTGGTGGCGATTGGGCGCCGCCTTGCCGCCATGGGGATAACGACGCCCCAGAGCGCGGTTGTAGAGCAAGCCCAGACTCAGCAGCAACAGGGAGTTGAGCAGCACCGGCAGCAGCACGTAGCCGACCCCGAGCGCCCGGATCCCCTCGCCGCCGATGACGGCGGTCAGGGCCACGGCGCCGCCGGGCGGGTGCAGGCTGCGGGTGAGGAACATGGCGGCGATGGCCAGCATCACCGCCAGGGCCGAAGCGATAGCCATGTCCGGCACCAGGCTCGCACTCAATACCCCCATCAGGGCCGACACCCCGTTGCCCACAAGGATGGACCAGGGCTGGGCCAGGGGGCTGGCGGGCGCGGCAAACAGCAGCACGGCGGAGGCCCCCATGGGGGCGATGAGCCAGTGCACCTCGAGCCCCAGCCCCCAGCGGCACAGCAAGGCGGTGCCGAGCAAGCCGATGAGGGCGCCAAGGGCGCCGTAACAACTCTCTTTGACGCTGGTATTGGTCGATACCGGCAAAAAATCCCTGAACTGCATGGTGCTCCCGCTGGCGATAACATTTATTTCAAATGCGCAATTCTAGCCACTTTCCCCCGTCCCGCACCAGCACCCCGCTCCGCCATGGCCATCATCCACACGCTTTTTCCCTTCTTAACATTGTCTTAAGAGTCCGCTGGCACCCTTTACGCCATCCCAACACTGGAGCCCAACGGTATGACTCACCTCAACGATGCCCTGCGCCGCTTCGACGGCCAACGCCGGGTCTGGACGGCGGGACTGGAGCGAACCCTGCTCGGCTGGCTTGCCAGTCGCAGCGCATTGCCGCCCTCTTCGCAGGCACCCCGCCGGATCCTGGTCATTCGCAGCACCAACCGCATCGGCAACAACCTCTTCCTGCTGCCCTTCCTGCACCAGCTTCATCGCGCCCATCCCCACGCCGAGCTGGAGCTGGTGTGCAGCCCCACCGCCCTGCTCTCCTTCCTGGCCGATCTGCCCCTGCGGCACATTCATCAGATCCGGTTGCAGGGCAGACACCTGCCGGGCGCCCTCTCGGCACTCTCGCGTCTGCGCCGTCAGCACTACGACAGGGTCTACGTCCCCTTCGCCTCCAGTACGGATCACTTCATCGCCGCCTGGGTACAGGCCCGGGAGAAATGCGGCTTCGACGATGGCCACGGGGATCTCATCTTCCCGCGTCCGCGGGCTGCGGACAGTGAGTGCCACTACGCCCACCAGCCCCTGCAACTGCTCGGCATACCGGGCAATCCGGCCGACCCCATCCCCCTTGGCAGCCTGTTGCAGGGGCCAAGCCCGGCCTTGAGTGCGCTGCGACGAGCCCATCCTGGCCGTCCTCTGATCGGCTTTTTCACCGGCGCCCGCAAGGGCAAGGGGCTCTCCCAGCCCCAGTGGCAGCGGTTGCTTGGGGATCTGCGCCGTCACAGCCCGGATGCCCTGCTGATCCAGCTCGCGGATCCCGCCGCCCCCGAGCACCCGCTCGGGGACGTGCACGTTTCCCTTGGCAACATGGGGGAGCTGGCCCGCTTCACGGGCGGCCTCTCCCTCTTCGTCAGCGCCGACACCGGTCCCCTGCACCTGGCTGCCGCCAGCGGTGTGCCCTGTCTTGGCCTCTTTACCCAGACCGACCCCGTCCGCTACGGGTGCCTGGGTGCCCAGCACCTCAATCTGGTGATCGAGGATCGCAATGCCATCCCCCTCGACCAACAGTGGCTGGCCGAGGCGCTCGCAAGCGCCCCTCACCCGATGACGATGTCGGTTTCCCCCACCCGCTACCAGCCCGCCTCCCGCCCCGCCCTGATCCCCCTCTAGGGAGCGGCCATGCAAAAAAGAGGGAAGGCTGTCGCCTTCCCTCTCTCGTCTTGGTGACACTCACCGGGCGCTCGTCCGGGTGAATGGAAGCCTTCAGGCCAGCTCGGCGCGCAGCGCACGGGTTGCATCGACCATCACCTTCAGGGCTGCGGTGGTCTCTTCCCAGCCGCGGGTTTTGAGGCCGCAGTCCGGGTTCACCCAGAGCCGGTCTGCCGGGATTTGTTGCGCAGCCTTGCGGATGAGGTCTTCAATCCAGCCCTGGCTCGGTACGTTCGGCGAGTGGATGTCGTAGACGCCCGGGCCGATCTCGTTGGGATAGTTGAAGCGCTCGAACGCTTCGAGCAACTGCATCTGGCTGCGGCTCGTCTCGATGGTGATCACATCCGCGTCCAGCGCCGCCACCGCCTCGATGATGAGGTTGAAGTCGCTGTAACACATGTGGGTGTGGATCTGGGTGCTGTCCACCACCGGGCTTGCACTCAGGCGGAAGGCGCGCACCGCCCAGTCGAGATAGGCCTGGTGATCCTGCTTGCGCAGGGGCAGCCCTTCGCGGATCGCCGGCTCGTCGATCTGGATGATCTTGATGCCGGCGGCTTCCAGGTCAGCCACCTCGTCGCGAATGGCCAGGCCAATCTGCAGGGCGGACTGCTCGCGGCTCACGTCTTCGCGCGGGAAGGACCAGCAGAGAATGGTCACGGGGCCGGTCAGCATGCCCTTCACCGGCTTGTCGGTCAGGCTCTGGGCAAACTTCGTCCACTCAAGGGTCATGGGGGTGGGGCGGTCGATGTCACGGGTGATCACCGGCGGCTTCACGCAGCGGGAGCCATAGCTCTGTACCCAGCCAAAGCGGGTGATGGCAAAGCCGTCCAGCAGCTCCCCGAAATACTCCACCATGTCGTTGCGCTCCGCTTCACCGTGCACCAGCACGTCGAGCCCGATGGCCTCCTGGCGCTCGATGGCGTCCTTGATCTGGGCCTGGATGCCCGCCTCGTAGGCCTGGTCATCGATGCGCCCGGCACGCCAATCCTGGCGCAGCACCCGGATTTCAGAGGTCTGCGGGAAGGAGCCGATGGTGGTGGTGGGCAGGAGCGGCAGCTTCAGATCCGAGCGCTGCGCGTCGGCACGCACCGGGTAGGCGCTCTGGCGATCGAAGTCACTGTTGGTCAGGCTGGCGAGTCGTGACTGCACCGCCTTCTTGTGAACCCGGCTGTCGGACACCCGATCCACGATGGGCTGGCTGTAAGCCTCGATTTTGTCCAGGGCGCCACCGTCCAGGTAGTCGGACAGCAGCCCCAGCTCATAGCACTTTTGCAGGGCGAAGGCGAACCAGCTGCGGGTCTGGGGATCCAGCTCGTGCTCCAGGGTCAAATCCACCGGGCTGTGCAGCAAGGAACAGGAGGAGGCCACCCAGAGGCGCTCGCCAAGCTTTTCTTTCAAGGCCTTGAGGGTCGGCGCCAGCTTGGCCAGGTTGGCACGCCAGACGTTGCGGCCGTTGATGACACCCGCCGAGAGTACCCACTGGGCCGGCAGGTGCGGGACCAGGGTCTCGAGCTGCTCGGGGGCAGCCACCAGATCCAGGTGCAGGCCGTCCACCTTCAGACTGGTGATGATGTCCCGCTGATGGGCCACGGACCCGAAGTAGGTGGTGAGCAGCAGCTTGCAGGGGCCGCTCAGGCGCTCATATGCCTTGAGGTAGGCCAGGCGCCACTCATCCGGCAGGTCCAGCGCCAGAGCCGGCTCGTCGATTTGCACCCACTCCACCCCCTGGGCCGCCAGTTTGGCCAGGATCTCCTGGTAGACGATCAGCAGGCGATCCAGCAGTTCGAGGCGGGAGAAGCCGCTCTCTTTCTCCTTGCCAAGCCACAGGTACGAGACGGGGCCCAGCAACACCGCCTTGACCGGCAGCCCAAGGGCCTTCGCCTCTTCCACCTCGTCAAAGAGCTGGCTCCAGCCCAGCTTGAAGCGCTGGTCACGGTAAAATTCCGGCACCAGGTAGTGGTAGTTGGTGTTGAACCACTTGGTCATCTCGGCAGCGGCCGCCGCCGGGCCGGTCGGCGCACGGCCACGGGCCACCCGGAACAGGGTGTCGAGGTCGGTGTCGCCGTGGCGGTGACGGGCAGGCACGGCGTCCACCAGCAGGCTGGTACCCAGCACCTGATCGTACCAGGCAAAATCCCCCACCGGCAGCAGGTTGACCCCGGCGGTACGCTGGGCCTGCCAGTGGCGCTCACGCAGGCTCTTGCCCACGGCGACCAGCTCGGCCTGGGTGGTTTCGCCACGCCAGTAGGATTCGAGGGCAAATTTCAGTTCGCGCTTGGCGCCGATACGGGGAAAGCCCAGGGTGTGTGCGAAGGTCATAGGTTCCATTCCTTATGCTCGTTTATCTGATGAGGATCTGGATTGTTTGGCCATCCAGATGTTTACACATCCAAAATGACAAGATAAGGTGACCTTGGCTATTGAATCCTCTTCAACTGGCTCTCAAGAATTTCTCAACTGACGCACAAAGGAGCAGTGCCATGGTCGCGCCCACCCCATCCAGCCCCCCTCAGAGCAGCAATCTGGGCATCGATCTCAAACACCTGAAGACCATCAGCGCCCTGGCCGAGCAAGGGTCCCTGGCCGGGGCCGCACTCACCCTCAACCTCACCCAGTCCGCCCTCTCCCACCAGCTCAAGGAGCTGGAGACCCGCCTCAATCTGGAGCTGTTTCTTCGAAAAAGCCGCCCGCTGGTGCTGACGGCGGCAGGCCAGCATCTGCTGGCCCTGGCCCGTCAGGTGCTGCCCGCCCTGGCCCAGACCGAGCGCCAGCTGGTCGCCCTGCACAGCGGCGAGGCGGGCAGGCTGCATCTGGCCCTCGATTGCCACAGCTGCATCCAGTGGCTGCTCCCGCTGTTGCCGGACTTTCGCCGCCAGTGGCCCGGGGTGGATCTGGAGGTGGAGTCGGTGCCGGGTTTCGATGCCATCAGTGCCCTGCTTGGCGGCCAGCTCGACCTGCTGCTCACCTCGGATGTGCAGGCCCGCGGAGATCTTCATTTCGAGCCGCTGTTCGCCTTCGATCTCACCCTGGTGATGGCGCCGGATCACCCCCTCTGCCAGCAGCGGCGCATCGCACCGGACGATCTGCGACCGGAGGTGCTGCTGGTCTACCCGGTGGAGCGGGCGCGCATGGACGTGTTCAGCCGTTTCCTGCAACCGGCCGGGGTGGAGCCCGCCCGTTGCAAACCGGTGGACAACACCTCGGTCATGCTGCAGATGGCCGCCGCCGGGCTCGGGCTCGCCGCCCTGCCCCGCTGGGCCAGCGAGGAGTTCGTGCGCCAGGGCCTGCTTGAGGCGCGCCCTCTCGGGGAGGGCATTCGCCGCCACATGTATGGCGCCGTGCGCGCCGCCGACAAAGATCAGGCCTGCCTGCAGAGCCTGTTCGAGCGCATCCGCACCCGGATGGCGGCCCAGTAAGCCGGACACAAAAAAGCCGCCAGGATCCGGCGGCTTTCATCACGGGTTGCCCGCGCAGACGAAGAGTCGGGTATCAGCACTCATCACCCCTCGCCCCACCCAGCCTTCGCGGGCAGTTGCCACACAGTTCCCCATCCCGGCGCTTGTAGTGCAGGCAGCAGCGCTGGCGCACATAGCCCGGGAAGGCCTCGTCCCGGGGCAGTCCCGCCTCGCGCCAACCCGTCAGATGTGCCGACGGCAGGCCACAGGATTCAAGCCAGAGGGGGGCATGGGCCCTCACCTCCTCCCGACTCACTTCCCCGAAGAAATCGGGCACCCGCACCAGGGCCGCCAGCAGATCGTCCGCCAGGAGCGGGCGCACGAAACCGGGGCGCAGCCGCTGCGCCGTCCCAAGGAGGGTGAACAGCCCCTGCCAGTGCGCCTGGAGTCGCTCCCCGGCCGTCTTGATCAACACGCCGGCCTCCCCTCTGATCATGGGCTCGGCCGGCAGGGTAAAGCCCGACACCACGCCGGCCTCATGCCCCTGTCCCAGCCTGTCGAGGGCAGGCACGGCCTGATGGCGGTAGACGGCCACCATGGCGAGATAGATGGACTGCCAGCAGAGCATGCCCCAGCTGCGGGTGAGCCAGTAGGCGGGCCCCGCCTCCGGGTGTGCCTGCTGCAAGTGCGCATGGAGGGCTGCGGCCACCTCGGCCGACGCCGCCCCGGCGGCATCCGTCAGTGGCGGGCGCACGTCACCGGCCGCCACCAGGTTCCCCTTGAGGGATGGGATCAGGCTGGCCGCCGCCGCGAACAGGGCCTGGTGATCCGAGACGAGGGCGCGTTCCGCGTCCGCTTTCTCCCGGCCAAGGCCGCGCGGCACACCGCGCGCCCTCTCCTCGCCCATTCGTTGAAAGGGCCCCGGGCGCGTGCCGGGGCGCAAGGTCAGAATGCGTATTTGAGTCGCGCCTCCACGCTTCGTTCGGCCCCGAACCAGCAGTTGTTCTGGTCGTAGCAGGAGTAGTAGGTCTTGTTGAACAGGTTGCTGGCGCCAAGCGATACCCCCACCCCCTTCAAGCTTGCGCTGAGGGCGGCGAGATCGTAGGAGGCGGACATGTCCATCAGGAGGTAGTCCGGTACCTTGTCGGTGTTGGCGGCATCCATCTCGGCCTCCCCCACGTAGCGCAGGCCGGCGCCCACTCGCATCCCCTCGAGGTTGCCGCCGGGGTAGTAGTTGCTCCACAGCGACGCCATCTGTCTGGGGACCCAGACCGGCGTCTTGCCCTGCAACGTGGTGGTGTCACGCGTGATCTCCATGTCCATCAGGGTGTAGTTGAGGGCCAGATCCAGCTGGCTGGTGAGATCGGCTCTCCCCTCAAGCTCGATGCCCCTGGAGACCGTCTCCCCGGTCTGCAGCTTGGGCCCGTAGACATTGTCCGGATCCGTCACCAGGGCATTCTTCTTGGTGATGTGGAACGCCGACAGCGTCGCCGTCTTGCTCATGTCGTCGGAGAGGAACTTGACGCCCCCTTCCCACTGATGACCGGTCGCCGGTTTGAACGCCTGGCCCTGCTTGTCCGCCCCCGGCACCGGCTCGAAACTCTCGGCATAGCTCGCATAGGGGGAGAAGCCGCCATCCAGCTCATAGAGGGCGCCGACGCGGAAGGAGAGGTTGTCCTGATCGATGTGGGCCAGGGACTGGCTGTCCGCCCCCTGATAGAGGGTCCGGCTGTCGGTGTCCATCCGGTAGCGGTCGTAGCGGGCGCCGCCGATGGCCACCAGCCGATCGAGGCGCACCTGATCCTGCAGATAGACGCCGGTCTGGGACTGACGGATCACCTTTTTATCCTGGTAGTTGAAAGTGAGTGCCCCTGGAACTATCTGGCTATGGTTCGGGTTGAAAATGTCGATGCTGGGCGCCGAGTAGTCGAGGGTATCCCGGTAGAGGATATGGGCATCCAGGTACTGGTAATCGACCCCGAGCAGCAGGTTGTGCTGGGCAGAGCCCGTCTGTACCTTGCCCGCCAGCTGGTTGTCGATGACAACGCCGCGAGAGTCTTCATCGGTGAGATAGGCGTTGCGGGCCAGGGTGCGGTTGTCCGCCGCCAGGGCCGCGTTGTAGGTGTTGCGCTGATAGGCGGACGCATCCATGTAGCGGGCATTTTGCAGCACCTGCCAGCGCTCGTTGAAGTCGTGGCTCAGCTTGTAGCCCAGCAGGGTCACGTCCCGGTTGTACTCGTTCCAGTTCTCGTCGCCAAGGAAGGTGTCACTGCCAAGCTGCCCCAGGGGGTTGGACTTGGCCGAGCCGCTGGCGGGCACAGTGGTGTAGATGCCGGCCTCGGGATCCTTCTGGTAGTAAAGGTTGAGGTTCAGCAGGGTGCGCTCGCCGAGCTGCCAGTCCAGGGACGGCGCAAAGACATAGCGCTCCTCCTTCGAGGTCACCGCCTGGCCATCCTTCTCCCGGGCCAGTCCCACCAGCCGATAGGCGAGCTGCTCGTTGATGGCACCGGTGCTGTCGAGGGTCATCTCCTTGAGGGTGCCCGTGCCGGTCGCCACGCTCACGTTGTGCTTGCTCTCCCGCTGGGGGCGCTTGGCGATGAGGTTGACCATGCCGCCGGGGGGCATGCTGCCATAGAGCACCGATGTCGGCCCCTTGAACACCTCCAGCTGCTCGATGGCCACCGGATCGATCTGGGGTTGCAGGTTCCAGTCGTTGTACTGGAGCAGCAGGCCGTCATAGAAGTTCTGGTAGTTGTCAAAGCCACGGATGTTGAACAGATCCAGCCGGTTGACCGCCCCGCCCCGCAGCTCGGTGTTGACGCCGGGCACGTAGCGCAGCGCCTCGCTCACCGAGCTGACACCGCGCAGCGACAGGGTCTCCCCATCCACCACCGAGATGGCCTGGGGCGTCTCGATGGGGTCGAGCCGGGTCTTGGTCGCGGTGTTGCGATAGGTCTGGCCGAGCACGGTCAGGGTCTCGTCGGCGGTGGCCGTATCCTGGCTGTCGGACGCGGCGGCCTGTACAGAGCCTACAAGCAGGGTGGAGATGGTCACGGCGACCAGGGTCAAAGGGGGGTGAACAAGCTGCATCTGATCCTCGATTACTTACTGCATGTGAATAGTAACAAATATCATTTGCATTTTATTGTTCTATTTTGCCCCGATATTAACAATTTGGGGCATGTTGGCGGGGAAGCGGGAAAAGCGAGGGTAGCAGGCATGCCATCTCCTATCGGAGGCAACATGGCAACGTCGTCGAGCCTCTCAGGGAGGGCTCATCATGGCCGCCTGATGAAGGTCACCGCCTTCACTTTCACAGCCAATCGGCAAGTAACCATCACATATTCAGAACATGGCGGCATTTTCACCCCCATATTCACACTCATCAGACAAGTATGGTCGCGTTCTCCCTCCCCTTGTTGATCCTGGTCAATCGCTATTGATAAAGGAGGCGATAGCATGCCCACCCTTTTATCAGCCCTGATTGAGACAATACCAAGCCATCAGCACACGCCTATGAATGAGACCGCCCACCAAAATCTGCACTGCGATACCCAGCTCAACTTCACCTTCGGAGTCATCATCCTGACCCTGCTTATCGCCCTGATGGCCGTCAGTGTCAGCATCCGGACCTCTGCCGAGCGCAAATACCACAAGGTGGCGGCCATGTTCGTGCACAACATGGCGACCCAGACCATCGAGCCACAGTTCAAATCACTGGAGCATGTCCTCAACGAAACGGGCAGTGTCATCGATGAATCAGGCCTGGATGCCTTCCTCAATGAGGGCAACACGCCACTTGGCCTCTCCCTGATGCAAACGTTGGCACTCACCCCCTATGTGAAGAGCATCCTGCTCGCCGATCCGCTGGGGCGCTTCAACTCCATTCCCCATCTGCCGGTCGAGGAGCACGTTGATGCCAGGAAGCGCCCCTGGTTTCTCTCCGCCGCCGTGCGAACCCCCTTCGTGCACTACACCGATCACTACACCAGCCAATTCGACGACAAGAGCCGCAGCGTCTCCGTCTCCCGCCCCCTGCTCGACAGGGAGGGATTCTTCCTCGGCACCCTGGCCATGAACGTGGATCTCGAGCAGATGAGCTATCCCCTGCGCCAGCTCATGAGCCCTCTCAAGGGGGAGTTCTACCTGGTCGATCGGGCGGGCGACATCCTGCTGCATTCGGATGTGGGGAACCTGTTTCGCCATCGCGTGGACCGCCGTCTCATCGAGCAGATGACCAACGGCGCCGACCACCTCTTCGATGCAAAGTGCCAGACCCACTTCTACTACCACTCCTTCTCCAACCCGGACTGGTTCGTCATCTATGCCGTCAGCAATGCCAGGTTCAAGGAGGTGAGCAGCAGCGAGTCCCACCAGCTCCAGATCACCCTGGTGGGCTGCATGCTGATCTGCCTGCTCTGCTGGTGGTCCTTGCGTCATGTGCTCAGCAAGATGATCTTCGAGATCATCGCCCTGATGCGCACCGGACGCATCCACGCGGGCAAACCGGGGGATCAGTTGCGCCAGGAGATCCAGAACGGCCATCGCCAGATGCTGGAAGCCGTAGCGGCGTCCAACACGGATGCCCTGACGGGCCTGTTCAATCGCCGCTGCTTTGACAAGGCACTCGACGACCAGCTGATCGCCGGCCGCCCTTTCTGTCTGGGGTTGATCGATCTGGACAACTTCAAATCCATCAATGACACCCACGGCCACCCGGTCGGTGACGACGTCCTGCGGGCGGTGGCACGGGAAGGGCGGCTGATTGCAGCCCAGGAGGCCACCCTCTACCGCTACGGCGGCGAGGAGCTGGCCATCATCATTCCCGGGGATGACAGCGTCAGAGCACGGAGGCTGATTGAACAGTGGCGCACCCAGGTGGCACAGCGGCCATGGCGCGAACCGGAACTGGTGGTGACCTTCTCTGCAGGGTTGGGACTGTGGCGACAGGAGTCCGCCGAGCAACTGCTGGCGCGGGTCGATCAGGCGCTCTATCAGGCCAAGGATGCCGGCAAGAATCGGGTGCATCATGCCGACTGATCCCCTGGCACAGCGTCTGCGTCTGGCCATCGTGCTCGGGCTCCTCTTGCTGGTCGGCCTCACCGCCCTCAACCTCCTGCAGGCGGCCAGCGGCCTTCGCAAGGACAACGCGCGCAGCCTGAACCATGCCCGGGCCATGATAGAGAGTGCCATCAATGACAGTCAGTCCCTGGTCGAGGCCGCCCGCCCCCTCGCCATGGGCCGCTGCCAGGATGAGCAACTGGCCCTGCGCGACCTCATCACCGCCTCCCCCTATGCGCGGGCACTCTATGTGCTGGAGGGGCAGCAACTGCGCTGTACCACTCTGCACAGGCCCATCCTCACCCGGGATATTCCCCGTGGCCCGGCGGGCAACCAGACGCTGATCCTCGCCAGACACAGCCCCATCACCGGGCAGACCGCCATCCTCTACCGTCAGCCATCCGGCGATCGCACCCTGCTGGTGGAGCTGGACGGCTTCCACATCTTCGGCGCCTTGCAGGCCGTGATGGGAGAGGACAACCTCTTCTTCCTCCTCGGGGACCAGGCCCTCGATGGCCACGGCAGGACCCTGCCCGCAGCCCGCCTGCTGGAAGGGGGACAACGTCTGCAACAGAGCGAGCCCACCGCTCATCCCTATCGCCTGGTGGCGCTCAACGGTTACAAGGAAGTGCTGGCGTTTGCCTGGGCGTACAACCAGGAGAACCTGCTTGCCGCCCCTGTGCTGGCGCTGTTGCTGGGGCTGCTCACCTTCTATCTGAGGGGGCGCAGCGGCTCCCCTCGCAGCGAGCTTGCCAGAGCCATGGCGGCCCGGGAGTTCATCCCCCATCTGCAACCCGTGATGGACAGGCAGGGACGCCTGCGCGGTTGTGAAGTGCTGATGCGCTGGCGTCATCCCACACAAGGGATGATTGCCCCCAACCACTTCATTCCCCTCGCGGAGGAGTGCGGCTACATAGTACCGATGACCCGCCAGTTGATGGCCCAGACCCGGGATTATCTGGTCGGGGTGGCCAACAGGCTACCCCCCGGCTTTCACGTCGCCGTCAATGTCTGCGCCCAGCACTTCAAAAACCGGGACATCGTCGCCGAGTGCCGCGACTTTCTTCGCGCCTTCCCGGGTCAGGATCTGCGTCTGGTGCTCGAGGTGACGGAGCGGGAGATGGTGGATGCGGACGAGCAGACCCGCGCCATCTTCGATGCCCTGGACGAGCTGGGCGTGCTCATCGCCATCGATGACTTTGGCACCGGCCACTCCAGCCTCTGCTATCTGCAAATGTTCCATGTGGACATCATCAAAATCGATCGCAGCTTTATCAAGGGAATGAAAGAGGAAGGCCCCTCCCGCCATATCGTCGAAAACATCCTGGATCTCGCCCATCGCATGGGGCTGGCTCTGGTCGCCGAGGGGGTGGAGACCCAGGAGCAGGTCGAGATGGCACGCCACTATGGCATCGACTACCTGCAGGGCTTCTACTTCGCCAAGCCGCTGCCACCGGCCCAGTTCACTGATCTCCTGGCCAGCGCCACACGCCCGGAGCCATCCCGGCCCCATGCCGGGGTGAGCCTCCTTCCCTAACGGGGGGCGACGGGCAGCCAGTACTCCATGGTGGCGTCGGGCTGCTGGCCGTCAAAGCCGGGGGCATAGCGCTCCAGCTCGAAACCGTCCAGCCCCCGGTATGCCGACTCCGGCAGCCAGTGCAGGATGAACCAGTGCAGGCTCTCCCCCAGCTGGGCAATGGGTCCCTTGTGGGTGAGCACGGCATACTCCTGGGCCGGCACGTTGAGGCTCGACAGGCCGGGCGTAGGCGCCGTCGTGGCCACCCCGGCCCAGTAAGGCAGCAGCTCCCCTGCCCCCGACACGTCCACCACCCCCAGCCATTCCCTCGACGGGTCCAGCGCCCCCGTCTCGCGCAACGCTCGCCAGATGGCGGGCACCGTCTGCTGAAAATCCGGTGAGGCATCGAACAACCCCCGGATCGTGCCCCTGACTCCCTGCAAGGTGAATGCCGGCAGGCTCTCTATGCGCACCTGCACCAGATTGGGAGAGGCAGAGCGGGGGACCGCCGCCCGCACCAGGGGCGTGCGCAGCCCCAGCCGCAGGCCTCGCTTGCGATACGCCAGCGGCGAGCAGCCAAATTGCTGCTTGAAGGCGCGGCTGAAACTCACTTCCGAGCCAAACCCGTGATCCAGCGCCACATCCAGCACCCGCAGCCGGGTAGAGAGCAGCGCCTCCGCCGCCATGCTCAGCTTCAGCTCGCGCACATAGTGAGCCACCGTCTGGCCCGTCTCATGCAGGAATACCCGTTGCAACTGCCAGCGGGACCAGCAGCTCTGCCGGGCCAGCGCCTCCAGGGAGAGCGGCTGATCCAGATTGGCATGGATGTAGTCGAGCACTCGCTCGATGCGGGTGAGGTGGGCGCGCGCCTCGGGTGCCGGCTCACGGAGTGGGTAGGGAGAAGTCGGTGTCATGATGCGCTTGAGACCATGCCAGCAGAGGGCGCTCTGGCCCGGGAGGGCCACATTAAACAGGGGTGTCGCGCCGACCGCAAGGCCGGCGCACCGCCTGGCTATTCGTCCCGCCCCGCTCAGGGTAGACGGCTCTGGCCATGCTCGGCAAAGTGGCTGCGAAGGGCGCTGATCACCCGCCGCACCTTCTCCGGGATCTCCCGCTGGGGGGTGATGGCATGGATCTCCATGGGAGGGGCCAAAAAGCCCGGCAGCAGCGCGAGCAATCGACCGGTGGCGAGATCTTCTTCTATTTCACCTTCCGGTTGCAGCGAAATCCCCTGCCCTGCCAGGGTAAACTGGCGCAGGGGCAAGACGTTGTTGCACAGCACCCTGGGCTTGGGCTTGACCTTGTGGGCCTCCCCCTTCTCGTCCAGCAGCAGTATCCCGCCCCCCAGCATGTCCGAGGCCAGCCAGTCGTGGGCCAGCAGATCCGCCGGGCTGCGCGGCGTGCCCTTGCGTGCCAGATAGGCGGGCGAGGCACACAGCAGCATCCGGGTCTGACCCAGTCTGCGCGCCACCAGGGTGGAATCTTCAAGCGTGCCGACCCGCAGCGCCACGTCGATGCGATCCTTGATGAGATCCCGCTTCTCGTCGTCGGCAATGATCTGGATGCCCAGGCCCGGGTGCGCCTGCAGCAGCGGCGAGAGCGCCCGCGCCAGGGGCTGGCCCGCCATCCCCACCGGCGCGGTGATCCGCACTTCTCCGAGCAGGCTGTCGCGCACCTCCGAGAGGCGCAGCTCGGTGTCGTTCAGGGTCTGCTGCAACGACTGGCAACCCTGCCACACCACCTCCCCCGCCTCGGTCAGGCTGAGGCGGCGGGTGGAGCGGTGCAGCAGGGGCAGACCGAGCTGGCTCTCCAGTTGACTGATATGCTGGCTGACGGCGGACGGGGTCATGCCGAGGGCCTTGGCGGCGCCGGTCATGCTGCCCGCCTCCACCACGGCGGCGAAGATGGCGTAGCGTCTGAGTTGATCCATTATAAAGCCCTGCTTACAAGTGAATGCATTTTTAAGTGGATTATTAAATCACACTCGGGGGCGTAGGATAGCCCCATTCCCACAGTGAAGGAGAATTCCCATGAAAATTGCCCTCATCGGTGCCAGCGGTTTTGTCGGTTCAGCCATCCTCCAGGAGGCCGTCAGCCGCGGTCATCAGGTCACCGCCATCGTGCGTGACGTGAGCAAGGTCGCCGCTCACCCGCAAGTCACCGCCGTGGCGGTGGACGCCCAGGACAGCCAGGCACTGGCCAGGGTGCTCAAGGGGCACGATCGGGTGATCAGTGCCTACAACCCGGGCTGGAGTGCCCCGGACATCTACGATCAGTACCTCAAGGGGGCCAGCGCTATCGTGGCCGCCGCCAACGACGCCGGGAGCTGGTTGCTGGTGGTCGGCGGTGCCGGCAGTCTGGAAATCGCCCCGGGCGTGCAGCTGGTGGATACCCCGGAGTTCCCGGCAGAGTGGAAGCAAGGGGCCCTCGCGGCCCGGGATGGTCTCACCGCCCTTCGCCGGGAAACCACCCTCGACTGGCGTTTCATCTCCCCACCGGTGTTCCTCGAACCCGGCGAGAAGCGCGGCGGTTACCGCCTTGGCACGGATCAGGTGCTGTTCAGCGGCGAGCAGCCCGCCGGGATCACGGTCGGCGATCTGGCGGACGGGGTGCTGAACGAGGCGCAAGCACCGGCTCACCTGCGCCAGCGTTTCACCCTGGGTTATTGAGGAAAGGCGCGCCAGCAACCCTTCCCATGACAGTCACACGGAGGGAGGCGGATGCCTCCCTCCGTCTTTTCTCTCCCGCGTCTATCCCGTCACGCCAATGTCGCTCTAACCCGGTACGGCCGATCGCCGCCTGAGCCGCCCGTTGCTCGTTCCATTCGCTCAAGCCCGAATTCCATTTCGAATTTTGTATATAACTAAGAATATTTTGTTGCTTCCACCTTATAACCTCGAACAGTAGCATCACCCTCAACCCAAACGGCGCCACTCAAGAAGAGTGCGCCCCGGTTTCGCAACACCCCGCACGCCGGGGCACGCAGACCCCGTTCACGGAAAGTGAGGAGATGCCCATGACCACCCCATCATTGCCGATCATCGATCTCGCCGCCCTCAAAGGCACCCCGGCTGCACGCAGCCAGATGCTGGCGCAGCTTGGCCAGGCCGCCCGCGAAGTGGGCTTTTTCTATCTGGTGGGCCATGATCTGAGCGAATCGGCGCGCCAGGAGACCCTGGCGCTCGCCGCCCGCTTCTTCGCCCTGCCACTTGAAGAAAAACTGGCGGTGCAGATGGTTCACTCCCCGCACTTTCGCGGCTACAACCAGGTGGGGGCAGAGCTCACCCGGGCACGGCCGGATCTGCGGGAGCAGTTCGATATCATGAATGAGGCCCAGGCCCTGCCTGTGGCGCATATTCGTGAACCCTGGCAGCGCCTCATCGGCCCCAATCAGTGGCCCGCCGCCCTGCCCGAGATGAAAACACGGCTGCTGGCATGGCAGGATCGACTGAGCGACATCACCCTCACCCTGCTGGACGCCTTCGCAGAGGTGTTGGGGCAGCCCGCCGGCGTATTTGACGAGAGCATTCGCGGTGCCCCCTACCAGCACATGAAGCTCATTCACTACCCCGGACAACCCGAAGGCAGTAGTGGTCAGGGGGTAGGTGCCCACAAGGATCCCGGCTACCTGACCCTGGTGATGCAGGACGATCACTCCGGGCTCGAGGTGGAGACGGCAGATGGCTGGATCCCCGCGCCCCCCCTGCCGGGCGCCCTGGTGGTCAACATCGGCGAGCTGCTGGAGCTCGCGTCCGACGGCTACCTCAAGGCCACCCTGCACCGGGTGGTGAGCCCGCCTCCCGGGGTATCGCGCCTCTCCTGCGCCTTCTTCATGGCGGCAAGGCTGGATGCGACTGTGCCACTGCTTAGCCTCTCCCCCGAGCTGGCGGCGCTGGCCGAAGGGCCCCAGAGCGATCCCGCCAACCCGCTCTTTTATCAGGTGGGGGAAAACGTGCTCAAGGGGAGGCTGCGCTCCCACCCGGATGTGGCGGCCCGCCACTATGCAGGCGAGCCGCAGCGCGAGCCAGCGCTAGTCTGACAACCCGCCACACGACATGAGAAAAGGGGCGCGATGGCGCCCCGGATAACACAAGCAGTCGGGCAACAGCCTGGCAATGACGGAGTACAAAAATGAAATTCAAGACCATGAGCGTGCACAGCGGCCAGCGGATCGATCCCCAGACCGGCGCCCTCACCACCCCGCTCTACCAGAGCAGCACCTTCAGCTACTTCAACGCCCAGGCGGGCAAGGAGCGCTTCGCCGGTCAGGCGCCCGGCTTCATCTACAGCCGCTTTGGCAACCCCACCACTGCCGAACTGGAGCAGAAGCTGGCAGCCCTCGAAGGTGCAGATGAGGCACTGGTGGTGGCCAGCGGCATGGCGGCGGTGAGTGCCATCATGTATGCCCTGGCCGACAGCGGTGATGAAGTGGCCTATATCGGCCCCCTCTACGGCGGCACCGATGCCTTCCTCAAGCAGACCTTCAGCCGCGCCGGCATCAAGATCACCGCCTACGAGAGCGATCAGGCGCTGCTGGCCAACATCCGCCCCGCCACCAAGGTGGTACTGTTCGAAACCCTGACCAACCCCACCCTCAAGGTGGTGGATCCGCGGGTGGTGGTGGAGGCGGCCCGCAAGGTGGGTGCCATCACGGTGTGTGACAACACCTTCCTCACCCCCTATCTGCTGCGCCCGCTCGAGCTTGGCATCGACATCGTCATGCACAGCGGCACCAAGTACCTGGGCGGCCACGGCGACATCATCGCCGGGGTGGTGGCGGGTCGCCATGAGCTGATGAAGTCGATTCGCACCGTGGCCCTCAAGCACATCGGCTCCCCCATCGGCCCCCAGGAGGCCTACCTGCTGCAACGGGGTGTCAAGACACTACCCCTGCGCATGGATGCCCACCTGCACAACGCCCAGAAGGTGGCCGAGTTCCTGGATGCCCACCCGGCGGTGAAGAAGGTAATCTACCCGGGCCTTGCCAGCCATCCGGGCCACGATGCCCTCGGCGCCTTCGCCAGCGGCTTTGGCGGCATGGTGAGCATCGAGCTAGAAGGCGGGTTTGAGCGCTGCGCCACCCTGCTCGACAACCTGCAACTCTTCGTGCAGGCGGTGAGCCTTGGCGATCTCGAGAGCCTGGCCTGCCATCCGGCCAGCACCACCCACGCCGCCATGGACGAGGCGAGCCGCCTCGCCGCCGGAGTCAATGACGATCTCATCCGCTTCAGCATCGGGGTGGAAGACGCCGACGATCTGATTGCCGATCTGGCCGCCGCCCTGGCCCTCCTCTGATATCCAGTAGCGATCCGGGGGAGTGACGCAATAAAAAAAGGGAAGGCAATGCCTTCCCTTTCTCTTTTCTGCCCGTCGCCCTCATCAGGCGTCGTGGTAATCCTGGCAGGCGCTCAGGGTGTTCTCCATCAGGCTGGCGACCGTCATGGGGCCCACGCCACCCGGTACCGGCGTGATGAAGGCGGCGTGATTGCGCGCGGTCTCATACTCCACATCTCCCACTAGGGAGCCGTCCGCAAGGCGGTTGATGCCCACGTCGATCACCAGGGCACCGGGTTTGACCCACTCCCCCGGAATGAAGTTGGGCTTGCCCACCGCCACCACCAGCAAGTCGGCCCGGCGCACCTGGGTTTCCAGATCCTGGGTGAAGCGGTGACAGGTGGTGGTGGTGCAACCGGCCAGCAGCAGCTCCAGCGTCATGGGGCGCCCCACGATGTTGGAAGCCCCGACCACCACCGCATGCAGACCGTGGGTCTTGACGCCGGTGGTCTCGATCAGGGTCATGATCCCCTTGGGGGTGCAGGGTCGCAGCGCCGGGATGCGCTGGGCCAGACGACCCACGTTGTAGGGATGGAAGCCATCAACGTCTTTGTCGGGACGAATGCGCTCCAGCACCTGGGTGGTATCGCAGTGAGCCGGCAAGGGCAACTGCACCAGGATGCCGTCCACTTCCGGATCCTCGTTGAGCTGGTCGATCAGGGACAGCAGCTCCGCTTGTGTCGCCGTGGCGCTGAGGTCATAGGAGCGGGAGACAAATCCCACCTCTTCACAAGCGCGACGTTTGCTGCCCACATAGACTTGGGAGGCCGGATCCAGCCCCACCAGGATCACCGCCAGACCCGGTGCCCGTTTCCCCTGCGCCAACCGCTGTTGGACTTGCGCGGCGACCTGATTGCGAATCGTTTGCGCAACCTGTTTTCCATCAATGATTTTGGCAGACATCGTTCTTCACTCACCATGTGTTCAACTGCGGCGCATTGTCGCATTTTTTTGGCGCGGGTGTTAGCGGCTCTCGCAGGGAGGGCAATAAGTAGGCACTTGAATTTACTGGTGGAAAAAGTCGTTGACGCTGACTTTGGCGCTTGGGTATGATGCCCGCCCGTTGCCCAGTGGTGCCGCCGAAGGTATGCTGGATGGCGAATTTTCGGTGATTAGCGCAGCCCGGTAGCGCATCTGGTTTGGGACCAGAGGGTCAAAGGTTCGAATCCTTTATCACCGACCAGGTTCATCGGGAAATCCCAGGATTTCTTGATACAACGCGCCCTTAGCTCAGTCGGATAGAGCAACGGCCTTCTAAGCCGTGGGTCGCAGGTTCGAATCCTGCAGGGCGCGCCATCGATACACATGAGTTTGATTGCTGTATCGAAGGCAGATTTCAGTGGTGGCTGTAGCTCAGTTGGTAGAGTCCCGGATTGTGATTCCGGTTGTCGTGGGTTCGAGCCCCATCAGCCACCCCATTATTCCCCTCCAGGCTGGGATCAGCCTGATGAGACAGCAGCACGCTGTCTGTTTGGACCGGCCACTGGCCGGTCTTTTTGTTTCTGCGCCGTCCGCTTTTTGGCGCAACGCCCCCACCCCATCCTCTGGCGCTCGGCGCCCTGCTCAGGACGCAATCCGGACCGCCGTCACAAAAATGGGGTTTTCTGCCCCGCTCAAGACAAGCCCTCCTCATGCCATGACCCAGCGCAAGTCCAGGTCTGATCCCTCGTGTTATGGATAAAAAGATTGATAACACGGCTGCCAGGGCGCTCCTTCCTTCTCTTATCCCTTGTCCAGGAGCAGCCAAATTCGATGGCACCGATTCATCTTTTCGTAATACGGTCATCCCATCCTTAATCAATTAGCTGAAATATAAGGAGTTATTGATAACCCCCCGATGCCGGTCCAAGGCCCAACCTGTCACATGCCCCGCCGGTTGCAGGAAAAGTTCCCATACTGAGTTGTCTGCATTGCACATGACTGCCAAGGAGAGACAGAGATGAGTGAAGAAAGCAAATGCCCCTTCAACCACACCGCCGGCGTCGGCAGAACCAATCGAGATTGGTGGCCGAACCAGTTGCGGCTGGATCTGCTGCATCAGCATTCCCCCGGCGCCGATCCCATGGACAAGGACTTTGACTACGCCAAGGCCTTCGCCAGCCTGGATTACAAGGCACTCAAGAAAGATCTGGTCAAGCTGATGACGGATTCCCAGGAGTGGTGGCCGGCGGACTTCGGTCACTACGGCCCCCAGTTCATCCGCATGACCTGGCATGCTGCGGGCACCTATCGCACCACCGACGGTCGCGGTGGCGGCGGCCGTGGCCAACAGCGCTTCGCCCCCCTCAACAGCTGGCCTGACAACGTCAACATCGACAAGTCCCGTCGCCTGCTCTGGCCCATCAAGCAGAAATACGGCAACAAGATCTCCTGGGCCGATCTGCTGATCCTCGCCGGCAACGTCGCCCTGGAGACCATGGGTTTTCGCACCTTCGGCTTTGGCGGTGGGCGGCCCGACGTGTGGGAGCCGGATCAGGACGTCAACTGGGGGGATGAAATTGCCTGGCTCGGGGTCGATCCCGATCGGGTCAAGGGCGATCGCGAGCTTACGGCCCCCTTCGGCGCCACCCACATGGGCCTCATCTACGTCAACCCGGAAGGGCCCAACGCCAGCGGCGATTACATGGAGGCGGCCAAGGACATCCGCTCCACCTTCGGTCGCATGGCCATGAACGATGAAGAGACTGTGGCCCTTATCGCGGGCGGCCACACCTTCGGCAAGGCCCACGGCGCCGCGCCCGAATCCCACAAGGGGCCAGAGCCGGAAGCCGCGCCTCTGGAGGCCCAGGGCCTCGGCTGGATGAGCGACTACGGCAGCGGCCATGGCAAGGATACCGTCTCGAGCGGGCTCGAAGTGACCTGGACCAAGACACCGGCCCTGTGGAGCAACAACTTCTTTGAAAATCTGTTCAACTACGAGTGGGAGCTGACCAAATCGCCAGCCGGCGCCAAGCAGTGGGTGGCCAAGGATGCCCCGGAGATCATTCCCGATGCGCACATCCCGGGCAAGTTCCACAAGCCGACCATGCTCACTACCGACCTGACCCTGCGCTTTGACCCCGAGTTTGGCAAGATCTCCCGCCACTTCTACGAGGATCCGCAGGCTTTTGCCGATGCCTTCGCCCGCGCCTGGTTCAAGCTGACCCACCGCGACATGGGCCCCATTGCCCGCTACCTGGGGCCGGAAGTACCCAAAGAGGAGCTGATCTGGCAAGACCCCATCCCCGCCGTCAATCATCCCCTGATCGATGACAAGGACGTGGCCCTGCTCAAGGAGAAGATCCTGGCGGCCTCCCTGTCCGTGGCTGAGCTGGTGTCGACCGCCTGGGCTTCCGCGTCCACCTTCCGTGGCTCTGACAAACGCGGTGGCGCCAACGGTGCCCGCATCCGCCTGGCTCCGCAAAAGGAGTGGGCCGTGAACCAGCCTACCCAGCTTGCGAAAGTGCTTCAGGCCCTCGACGGGATACAGCAGGCCTTCAACGCCTCAGCCACCGGCGGCAAGCGGGTCTCCCTCGCCGATCTCATCGTGCTGGCGGGCGGCGTGGGGGTCGAGCAGGCCGCGAAGAGAGCCGGTGTCGCCGTGATCGTGCCCTTCACTCCGGGCCGGATGGATGCCTCCCAGGCCCAGACCGATGTGGACTCCTTCGCGGTGCTCGAGCCCCTCGCCGATGGATTTCGCAACTACGCGGGCGAGTGCGCGGGCTTCGCGGAGACCATGCTGATCGACAAGGCGCAGCTGCTCACCCTGAGTGCCCCCGAGATGACGGTACTGGTGGGCGGCATGCGGGTGCTCGGCACCAACGCGGGCAACTGCCACGGGGTCTTTACCGCCGCCCCGGGTACCCTCTCCAACGACTTCTTCGTCAACCTGCTCGACATGGGCACGGAGTGGAAGCTGGCGGCGGGCAGCCAGGGAGTCTATGAAGGCCGTGATCGCAAGAACGGCAAGGTGAAGTGGACCGGAACCCGGGTCGATCTGGTGTTCGGTTCCAACTCCCAGCTGCGCGCCCTGGCAGAGGTCTACGCCAGTGCCGATGCCAAGGAGAAGTTCGTGAAGGACTTCGTGGCGGCCTGGACCAAGGTGATGAATCTGGATCGCTTCGACCTCGCCTGAGGCTAAAGCACTGCTCGACCACCAAGCCCGGTATCACTACCGGGCTTTTTTATCGATGCTAAAGGGGAGATGGCCAATGCCCCCAGCCCCGGGAAACCAGGAATTACCCCTGCAGGGCCTGACGCGCTCATCTTCATGGGCACAACCCCATTCCAATGAGTGGACATGATCGCCGTCCCATGAAATGTTCACGTATGACACTCAGGCCCGAGTCTTCACAAGAATCCTTCTATAGTCATCGGGATAGAATTGAAGCGACCCACATCAGCAAGGATGTTTAAATACCAATTACACGCAGAGAGTTTTACAAGCTAGCCTTGGGATCCGCCGTCGGTCTGACGTCATTGAGACTTCCGACTCCGGCGTTTACCGAAGGGTTGTCACTGAAGACACCACTGCGCCATGGCGCCGGCCAACCAGGTGAAACCGAGAGTGGCCTGCCGCCAGCGGGATCCGTCAGCTCGGTCGAAGATTTTGAGTACCAGCTCAAGTACCAGCGGGCCTTCGAGGCTGTCTTGTGGAACATGCCGGCGGTCGCTATTTACAACTTCCGGCGCGCCGCCTTCGACAATCTGGGTCTCAAAGACAACGACATCATCGCCTATTCCATGCCTGCCACCCCGCATCTCGAGGCCATCACGGCCAACAGCACCACCCCCTACATCACGGCCTTCACCGACTTGCAACACGGCCCCACCGTGCTGGAAGTGCCCGCTGCGGGCCCGGATGGCAGCCTGTATGGGCAGATTGTCGATGCCTGGCAATTCACCATCGCAGATGTAGGCCCGGCGGGGCTCGACCAAGGCAAGGGCGGCACGTTTTTGCTGACGCCCCCCGGCTACAGCGAGCCGATCCCGGCCGGCTATCTGCATGTTCCTTCCCCGAATTATCTCGTGGCGTTTGCCTTTCGCTCTGTGCCGGCGCCCGGCAAGTCGACGAACGATGCCTATCACTACTCCAAGCGCCTGCGCATGTACTCTCTCTCTGAGGCGAGCAATCCGCCGACCCAGCGCTTCGTCGATCCTGGCAACAAGCGCTACCCGACCCTGCCCTACTACGACGAGCGTCACTTCGACGACCTGCACGCGGTGGCCAGCGTCGAGCCCGTGCGCGAGCAGGACAAGGTGATGATGGGGATGCTCACCTCCCTTGGCATAGGTCGCGGCACCTCATTCAACCCGGATGAGAAAACCCGCAAGGCGCTGCGCCAGGCGGCCATCGATGCCTGGTTCTACATGCAGCATTGGTATGACAATTTCCCGGAGGAGAAACGCTACTGGCCTGACAGGCACTACTCCTCCCTCTTGCAGAGCGATGACAACAAGACCTTCACCTATGAGGATCGCAACGACCTCATCAATCGCGCCGCCGAGTACTTCTGGTGTACCTATATGCCCAAGGTGCTGAGCGATGCCCCCGCCACCCAATACCTGATGTCGCTTGCTGATAGCGAGGGCAGGCTGCTGGAGGCAGGACAACTGTACAAGCTCACCATCCCGGCCAAGATGCCGGTCAAGCAGTTCTGGGCATTGACCGTCTACAACCGCGACTCCATATCCTTCATCTACAGCGACAGCGGCCGCACCACCCTCTCCTCCTACGATCTCGACAAGATGGCCAAGAACCCGGATGGCGGCGTCACCCTCTACGTGGGCCCGACCGCCCCGCCAGGCAAGGAAAACAACTGGCTCCCGACCAGTGGCAAACGCCCGCTGCCGGCCATGCGCTTCTATGGCCCGACCGACGAGTTGAACCACAAGACCTTCAAGCTGGCGGATTTCGAGCGGGTGTAAACGATGAACAGGCGTGGAGCACCATGAGAAAGTCATCCCTTGCGGCAGCATCATGTATCGCTACCACGCCTTCATGGCACAAATCACTGACAAGATGGCACAGGATGCCCATATCTACGGCTATTCCATGGAGGAAGCCTACAAGTTCTTCTATGGAACGGCGATCAAGACCGCCCC